>BQOK01000002.1 GCA_022835495.1 Oscillospiraceae bacterium | reverse complement strand
ACATAGCTGATCTTTATTCTCTGTTTTCGGGACTGGAGGTAAGCGATAAGAAAACGGAGCCTGTTGTCGGGGAGACCATAACGAGTTTTAGGTTCAATCTCTCAGACGATACAAGTTATGAGATCATCTACTGTGCGGAAGCTGTAAAGTCAGGCAGACTGAAATTTCCGGCGGAGAAACTGGATTATTTTACATCAGCCGATATTGGAGGTCGTTGGGATAGCTATCAATATGAGATTGTTCCTGTAAGTGAGAGTGAGCTGCCGGGGCAGTCAGAAAATCCCTCTGATCCGCCGCTTGAAGAAACGCATGAATGGGATAAAATCCCTATGGTAATGGTGGATGGAAAACTCTACTATGATACGGGGAAAGAAAGCACCATAAGTGGTCGTTGCGGGGTAATGGACGGGGAAATTACTTCAACGGTTGATGGCTCTGAGATACCGACAAAGGATAACCAATCTAATTTTGGGACAGGCTTTGAATATCAATACGGGGCAGACAATACCATAGAGATTTTTATGAACGAGAAATGGATCGTTTTTGAGCAAAGAGAAGGAGACGGAAGTAAAGTCCGATATGGTGATCGGATGGTGGATGCGGAGGACCTTTCCAAAGAAACGCTTGAATGGCTGGATTGGTATAATAGCTTGCCGGAAGAACAGCAGTTGGCTGTAAGTTTTGTCCCGTCGGATTTGATTGAAGAAACCGGCCCTGTAAAAACAGAGGACGCAGAAGTTCCTGCACAGGAAGAAGAATTATGCGGTTATCCTCTTGCACCAGAAGAAGTAGAGTGACAGAAGAAGTTCTTAGAGATGGTTGTGAGGCCGGCTCTTTTAGCCCCCGGCAGGGCGCAAAGCACTTTCATACTGCCAGCCCCAAAGGGGAGGCGGTGTGAAAGTGCTTTTGCGTTACTTTCTCACCAGAAAGTAACAAAGAGGTTGTGACAGCCACCCAGGTATGGTAAAATAGAGATAGTAGGATATAGTTCTTTTTACAAGAAAGGGCCGGGTGATTTTATAGAAACAACCATTTCGGGAATGACAGGCCGAGGAAGTATTCGGCACAATAACAGGAGCTTTTCGGCGGCGAATGTAGACCGCAGCCGGTCGGAGCAGAATATCACTTTTTGCAACGATGACTTGAAGCAGGTGTACCATGAGCTTTTTGATGAAGCATTGGCTGCCTATAACGCTAAAAAGAAAAAGACCAGGGACAAAATACCAGACTACTATGAGCATATCCGGCAGAGCAAACAGGAGAAGCTATTTCACGAGGCCATCTTCCAGATCGGTAACATGGAGGACTGTGGGTGCGGCTCCCCAGGAGGGGAACGGGCAGCGGCAGCTCTCAAAGAATTTGCAGAGTCCTTCCAGGAGCGCAATCCTCATCTGCGGGTATTCAATATGGTGCTGCACATGGATGAAGCCACGCCCCACCTCCATGTAGACTTTGTGCCGGTGGCCACTGGGCAGAGCCGGGGGCTGTCCACGAGGGTTTCCATGAAGCAGGCGTTAAAGCAGCAAGGATTTGAAAGCCTGGGCCGAAAGCAAACCGAATGGAAAGCCTGGATGGAGCGTGAGAAGGTATCTCTTGGAGAGATTGCTCAGGTACACGATTTTGAGATTATCAGCCTGGGCGGTGGTCGGCCTCACATGGATTTGCCAGAGTACCGGGCAGCGGCGCAGCGCCTTGAAGCTGTCCAGGAACAGGTTGCAGCAGCAGAACAGGATATAGCAACTTTGGAAAAGCAGAAAAAAGCGTTGCAAGGGAATGTGAAGCTCCTAAAGGCGGTTGAGAAGGTCAAGCCTGATCTGGAGGCCATACAGCCAGAAAAGACGCTGACAGGAGCTGTGAAAGGCGTTACCGTAGAACAGGTAAAGGAACTGAAGGCGGCAGCAATCAGAGGTGCGGCAGCGGAACAGAAAGTGCAAGAGCTGAAGGAAGAAAATCAGCGGCTTCAGCAGAAAATCCCCTCGACAAAAGAAAAGCTGAAGGAGGCTCAGGAGAGGCAGCGGCTTGAAAACCAAAACCGAAAGCTGCTGGTACAGGTGGAGTGCCTGGAACAAGAGTTGGAGCAGGAGCGCAGCTTCTCGGATCGGCTCCTGGATGGGGTCAGTGCGGTGATGGATTTTCTGGATCGGCACCTGCCAGAGAAGTTCCGCCCCCTTGTCGAAAGGGCCAGGGAGCTGTTGCCTGTGCCGGAGGTGCAGCAGCCAGAGCAGGAGCAGGAACGAGGTCATACCTGGGGCGGCATGGAGCTTTGATAAGATAGGGAAAAACTGTATTGATAATATATGCCTGTCCAGGGGACTTGAAAGCGCCATCTGGACAGGCTATAATAACAACAAGAAATAGGGAAAAAACTCATTGATAATATATGCCCCCCTATGGCCTTTAGGCCAAGGAAAAATAATAAAAATATTCTCTCTCGGATAGGGAGAAAGTCGGAGGGGAAAATGGGGGTGAGCGACGGGGTGTGGGAATGTGGCAAACCTAAAAGGTTTTCCATCATTTCCATGCCCCAGAGCGAGGGGGAAAAGGGGGAGGTGACTTTCTCTTTAAGGCCCCGGAGGGGCCGCTCTTTGGCTCCCCCTTTTCCCCCTGTGGGTTTGCAGAATGTATGAAAAGAGGTGTAAGGAATGGTGGATCAGCAAGAGGCTTTGGAACGGCAGAGAGAGCTTTATCAGGAAAAGAATGAGCATTTGGAAAGGTTTTTGGAGCCGGTGGCGCCGTATGAGTTTTATCGGGAGATATTCCCGGAGGGTTCTTTCGAGAGGAAGGGACATTTTGAGGACAGGAAGGGAAACGGGATTGCGGTGACGGTTCAGAAAGTTGAGGTTGATAAGGCGACCGGGATCGCCCTGCAGATCGAGGGGGATGGTAAGGCGAAACGGTGTACTATCACTGACGAGCTGGACGAACTGCGGGAGCTACAAGACACTGATTTTACGATTATGTCCCCGATTTCCTATTTTGGTCTGCGGCGGTGCGGTAAAAATGCCAGGTATCTTTATGCTTTGGTGTTTGATCTGGACGGGGTAGGTATGCCGCAGCTTCGGGACACGCTGCACCAGATGAACAAGGATATTCTGCCCCAGGCAACCTTTGTTGTAAACAGCGGGACGGGGCTTCACCTATATTATGTGTTGAAAGAGCCAGTGCCTATGTATCCGCACAACCAGAAATGCTTGAAGGAGCTGAAATATTCCCTTACTCGGCAGATTTGGAACCGATATACCTCCACGATAAAAGAACCGCAAATGCAGGGCATTTTGCAGGGCTTTCGGGTGGTCGGCTCCGGCTCGAAACTGGGACGGGAGTACCCTGTGAGGGCGTTCCGGCTTGGCGGGCCGGTGGAACTGGCGCAGCTGCTCGATTATATTCCGGACAGCAACGGGGAGAGGCAGCGGCTTGAGGGGCTTATGAGAAAGAGCCGCCTGTCGCTGGATGAAGCAAAGGAGAAGTACCCAGATTGGTATGAACGGAGGATCATCAAGAAGGAACGGCGGGGTCGTTGGACGGTCAAGCGTGACCTTTACGATTGGTGGCTGCACCGGATTGCTGACGAAATTCGGGTAGGCCATCGTTTTTATGGCATTATGACGCTGGCGATTTATGCGAAAAAATGTGGGATTGACGAAGACGAGCTGCGCCGGGACGCTTTTGCGCTGCTCCAGCCCTATGATGATATGAGCGTGGAGGACATAAACCGCTTCACGAAAGATGATGTGGTGTGTGCCCTGGAGATGTTCAATGAGGACTATGTGACATTTCCCAGGGACGATATAGCGAAGCTCTCTGGTCTTACTATGCCTGTCAATAAGCGGAATTGGCGTAAGCAGGAAGAGCATATTCAAGTGATGAACACAATGAAAGCATTAAAAAAACAGTTAGGAGAGATTGTCAATGAGGGTCGACCTAAAGGCAGCGGAACAGCTCAGGTACGGGTTTATGAGTGGCGGCAGCAGCACCCGGAAGGCCGTAAGGCCGACTGCCACCGAGAAACTGGCCTTGATCCGAAAACTATCCGCAAATGGTGGGATTGTCCACCACCAGCGGTGCGCTTTGAAGATGGGCATATAACGGTGCGGGTGTCCCCTTCGCAGGAGTTGAGCGATTGGCTCCTGGACGCACTGCACAATGAGGGTCAGGAATAAGGCCCAGAAAGGCCCTTGTTACGCTTTAGAAGTCGTTTTCAGCCCTCCGAGGGTAAATATACCGGCTCCCTCGCTACTGCGCCCGTAAAGCCGCATAAATCAAGGCTTTTTTGCCCCCTAAATGCGTACATACTGGGATAGAACTTTAGAGCGTCGAGGACAGGGAGATTGTATTGACATTGTAAACAAAAAGCTATACAATGAATATGATAAAACGGGTTATAATAAAAGCGGAAGGAGTTGCTATTATGGCGAATACAAGTATCAATATCCGTATGGATGCAGATTTGAAGCGGCAGTTTGAGGCGTTCTGTGCTGATATGGGAATGACGATGACAACGGCGTTCAATGTTTTTGCGCGTAAGGCTGTGAGGGAGTATAGAATACCCTTTGAAATCAGCGGCGATGTGCCGAACGCGGAAACCGTCGAAGCAATCAAGGAAGTAAAGAGAATGAAGGCTAATCCGAGCCTCGGCAAGACCTATTCCAATGTCGATCAGATGATGGAGGAGCTACTTGCCGATGTATAACATAAGACCAACCACAAAGTTTCAGAAGGATTTGAAGCGTGTGAAAAAGCGCGGCTTTGATATTTCTTTGCTGACCGATATTATTAAAAAGCTGGCTGCGGGGGAGCCGTTGCCGGAAAAGAACAGGGATCACCAGCTTTCCGGGGACTATGCGGGGTGTCGTGAGTGCCACATTACGCCGGATTGGTTGCTGATCTACGAAGTGGACGGGGACGAGCTGATTTTATATCTCACCCGGACGGGATCGCATAGCGATTTATTTTAGGGGAAGGAGGAAAGGTCTATGAGCTGGGATAAAGAGAGGATCGCGCAGCTGCGGCTCCCCGATCCGGCGGACGATGATCCGCACCCTCGGCTGCTTCTGGAAGGGTACGGCATACATGCTGGGCAGGGATTTACCGCCTTGTTTCCCGATGGCTGGCACGAGATTACCCTTGAAGTAGCCTGGGAGCCGACAGGCCCCGCTTGCTGGTACATATCCACGCCGGGATTTGAGGGTGTGTGTCCGTTGGCCTGTTCGTGAAGGTATGAAAACAATCCGGCAGATAGCCGACGAGATAGGCGTATCAAAACAGGCGGTTTATAAGCGGTACAAAGGCAAGCTGTATACGGTTTGCGCTCCGTATGCGCATACGGAACAGGGGGTCTTGTATCTATCGGAGCAGGCTGAAACCCTGATAAAACAAGACTTTTTGAGAGATGGCTGCCCCAATGGATCGCATACGGATACGCATACGGAGCGCTCCATTGGAGCGGTGCCGGAGCAGTCGCAAGAGGCTGGTGTGGTAGCAATTTTACAGGCCACCATTGACACGCTGCAAGGGCAGCTTTCTGTAAAGGACAAGCAGATTGAAGAATTGAATGCAAGGCTGGCAGAGGTCAGCTCTGCGCTGGTGGTGGCACAGCAGACTGCCCAGGCCGCCCAGGCACTTCATGCCGGAACAATTCGGCAGCAGCTTACTGATGGTGAAGATGATCCAAATCAACAGGGGCAGACGGTGGAGCAGAAAAAAAGCTGGTTTTCAAAAGTTTTTGGTGGCAGATAGGAAACAAAAGTATATTTTTTTCGTCAGTACAAGTAAGAAAGGCGGTGTGATACAGTGAAAAAGATTGTTCTTGTTTTGGTGGCGGCTATGGTTTTGGTATTCACTGGTTGTGAAAAAAAAGAAACTATTTCTATGCCCTTTGATGTTGCTGATGTAAATAACATTGAGATGTATCGCAATGCTGAGCCATACTCCGCCGAAAAGCAAGTTATCACAGAAAGCGAAG